>NZ_CP025004.1 GCF_002812485.1 Dickeya fangzhongdai | reverse complement strand
ATGACCTTCATATTATCTACGGTAACAACGTGATTATCGTAAGAGATTTCTGTTGGAAACCCGTTTCTCTTTAGTGATTAGTGACAACGTGTTGTTTTAAGGTATAAGTTTAACGGCAGAAAAAACAAAGCCCCGGCAATCATGAGCTATCTTGGCGGATGAGCATGACTACCAGGGCCAGGTACAAAACCTTGAAAGGATATTAGCACATGAACTGTGCCAGACAACAGCCCGCCATAAGCGCAGGGTGCTTTGAGTAACGCCGCACTCGAACTATTCAACGAACGCTTGCCGCACAAGCCGTACTTTTCGGACGATTTGCACTTTGGTGTACGCATTGCCGGCAAGGAACGCGCCATTCTGGCGAAATACATCCAGTTCAATCAGCCTCATGCCATGTTCTGGCTGGGATTCGATGTTGATCGCGCCGGTGCCGCTATTGACTGGAGTGACCGCAATGCTCCCGCGCCCACACTGACCATCACCAACCCCGAAAACGGACACGCGCATCTGCTGTACGCGCTAAAAACCTCGATACGCACAGCGCCGGACGGAAAAATGAAGCCGCTGCGCTACGCTGCCGCCGTGGAGAACGCGCTACGTAAAAAATTAGAGGCTGACGCGGGGTATTCAGGGTTAATCTGCAAAAATCCGAACCACGGGCATTGGAAAATTGCCGTATGGCAACCGGAACTCTACTCGCTGGATTGGCTGGCTGACTTTCTCGACCTGAACGCGGCGAACGATAAAGAAATCGTTGCTGATTACGGCTTAGGTCGTAACTGCACCCTGTTCGACAAAACCCGAAAATGGGCTTATCGTGCTATTCGTCAGGGCTGGCCTGAGTATGGACAATGGATGCTAGCTTGTGTTGAAAGAGCTACAGCTTACAACATGCAGTTTTCAGCACCATTAGATGAAAAGGAGGTCATAAGTATAGCGAAGAGTATATCTAAATGGACATATTCTAAATTCACACAGCAATCTTTCGATGAATATGTTAAGAAAACACACTCAGCTGAATGTCAGAGTATAAGAGGGCGCAAGAGCTCTGGCGGAGGGCGGCCAAAAATAAGATCTGAGGAGTGGGTCTCTCTAGGTATTAGTCGCGCTACGTGGTATAGGATGCACTATAAAAATGAAAGTTAAGATGTATGTCTTGTCTTTGTTTTTTTTGTTTATACCAATAATTTTTTATTTTTCTGGTATTGATGATGTCTGGAACGTTTTTTCCAAAGCTAATGGTTTTTGTGATGGCGTCAGTAATCGTATTGTCTGTATAACAGGTAATATGGGAAACCAGCTATCTCTATCCGTGTCAAGGTTATGCGTTTGTATTTTTTTGGTCTTTTTGTGTGGCTATACTTACTGGTGGTATAAGAGACAGCTTTCATTTTTGGATAGGGGGATTACCTCTGCCGAAGTGGTTGTTGTTGGATGCGAAAAAGAGTCAACTGAGTATCTGTCATTTTTGTCAACTTACATAATGCCCCTGGTTTTTACAGACTTAACAAAACCTTCAAATGTTTTCAATTTCATTTTTATTCTAGTTATTGTCGGATTTCTTCATATAAAAACAAGAAGGATTCATAGCAACCCAACGCTTTCATTGTTTGGTGTTTCTGCTTACAAAATTGACTATATAATCAGGGTTGATGGTCAGGATTCTGATATCACAAAAGGATTGATTGTCCTGTCGAAGGATGAGATATCTGTGAAAAGTGTAATTCGAATCATAAAAAAAGAAGACTACATTACATTCGCAAAATACATAAGGAACGATTCAAATGGCTGAAGAAAAACTGGATTTAAGCGAGCTCCATCATGACGCGCAGAAGGCCTCTGAGCTCTCATCCTATTACTCCCACTTCGATACAAAGGTAGAAGATTTTGACCTTCATGTATATTTTAACTTTAGGCATAAGATAAAGGGCGGTGATGGAAAGTACCGTTACGAATATCGGGTTGCAAAAATAGATGATACTACTGTTCTGAAAGAATCAATCAAAGATAACGTGATAACAAAAACCCTTAATGATCTAAGTAGCGGTGGAGTTGCAGTATCTGATATAAAGCAGCTTAGTGATAGGGCTAGCACTATATCATTTTTAGAAGATGCAAAGTCATACAAAGATGAACAGATGTCTTTTTTGACAGGTATTATTTTTGATAAGGGATTTGGAGGAGATGGAGATATTCCTGTCGTCAATTTTGAGAAGTTTGATAAAATATCAAAGGTTGACTCAATTGTTTTTGTCTTAAGGAAAGGTGATAAATGTATAACAATATACAAAAAACAGTATCCTATACAGAACCTGACCAAACAGAAAAATCATTACTTCTCATATAGCAAAGATACGTTATCAAAAATAGATACTGACATGATATCAATTGATGGAAAAGCCTCTATTGTTTTTGTTAAAGGTACTGCATATATCTATGATCAGGATGTTTTTGAGAAATTTTTCGGATACAAGAAGTGGATAAAAAAAGTTGCGGGCGAATTTGTTTCTGAAATGAAGCAAAAATTTTCATCGATAGTAGACTTTGGAAAAGTTACCGACAGGCTTGAAAAAGAAAGTGCTGATGCAGATGCCTTTTCAAGGAAACTGGCAAGAATATATAACAATAAAGATCTAAGAGCTTCCTTTAATACTGTTACACCAGAAAAAATCAGTGATTTTTTAGTTGGAAATGAGTATTTCGCTAGATTGCTAAAGTACAAATCAGCGGAAGAACCTTTAGAAGTATCAACCCATGATCAGCAGGAAGCATTTATATTAATAGTTTCTGAGGGCGTTCTTCGCTCGCTTATTACTGGTTTTGATTATTTAAGCCCTGCCGCGAAAAGAAAAATTGCGACAGGCCAAACCGCGCAAAAACCTTCTTCTGTAGTAACTAGTATACCCTCCAGCGCATCTGACGCCGCCTAACGAACGAGCTTGAGACAAAACAACCTATATCAGATAACAGCCCTCTCTAAGAGAGGGCTGTTTTTTTTGCAGCCAGCACAGAATCTGACATACTGCACCATACCATAAGCCAGTACACACAGCGTCCCCTCTGCGAGGTGCCGTCTGTGACTGGTTCAGGGGGCTCGCCGCCCCCCGAAACCCCCGGCATCCACTGCGAAAAATTCTCACGGTGGTGCGAATTTTTTCTCAGCGGAGCCTATGGAAAAGCGAACGAAAGAGATCAAAATCCGGCTCACCGAAACCGAGCATCAGCGACTGCTTGAGCGCTGCGACCGGACTTATCTTGCTGAGTGGCTGCGTCACCTTGGTCTGGGCGAGCACACCTCACGCAAGCGCCGTGTGCCCAGTGTGGCGCCCGAACTGCTGCGACAGGTCAGCGGGATTGGTAACAACCTGAACCAGATCGCCCGCCGTCTTAACCAGAGTGATTCCCTTACGCCCTCTGAACGTGTCTCGCTGCTTGCCGTGCTGAACAGTCTCGACCGGCAGCTTGGCGATTTACTGGAGCAGAACCGTGATCGTTAAAATTCACTCGCGCGGTGCGGGCTCAGGCAGTGGTCCGGTGGATTATCTGCTGGGAAAAGACCGGCAACGCGAACAGGCCAGAGTGCTGCGCGGCAACCCTGAATATGTGCGCGAGCTTATCGACGGCTGCGACTTTTCCCGCGCCTACACTTCCGGTGTGCTGTCATTCCAGGAGCCGGACATTGCGGATGCCGAGAAATCGCGCCTGATGGATGAATGGGAGCACACGCTGCTGACCGGCCTCGACCGCGACCAGTACGCCTGTCTGTGGGTGGAGCACCGCGACAAGGGACGGCTTGAGCTGAATTTTGTCATCCCGAACATCGAATTGCAGAGCGGCAAACGCCTTCAGCCCTACTTTGACCGCGCCGACCGCCCCCGCGTCAACGCCTGGCAGACCCTGACTAATGACCGGCTGGGGCTGCGTGACCCGAACGACCCGACCTGTCGCCGCCCGCTGACACAGGCCAGCGATCTGCCCCGCGACAAACAGCTGGCGGCAGAGAAAATCACCGCCGGCCTGATGAACCTGATGCAGCAGGGTGTGATCCGCAGCCGGCAGGACGTGGTGGCGCAGCTGGAAAGCTACGGCCTGACCGTGGCGCGGGAAACGAAAAGCAGCATCAGCATTGCCGATCCGGACGGTGGCAGAAATATCCGGCTGAAAGGAATGATTTATGAGCGAGATTTTAAATTTGGCGAAGGGCTTCGAGGAGAAATCGAAGCAGCAGGCGCAGGATACCGAGCAGAGCGTGAAGCGCGAGTTCGGGAGGCTGGAGATGTCTATCGGCGCGGAACTGCAATCAAGCTCGCAGAGCATCAGCAACGCTATCCGCGAGCAGAACGGCAGGCTGACGGGCATGATCAGAGCCTCCGTCTCAACGGCGATGGCGTGGATATTCACCAGCTTCGCCCTGCTGATCGGCATCCTGGGCGGGATAATCTGGTTTCAGGGCACGATCATCACCTCACGCCTGAGCGAAATGGACAGCTACAGCCAGCAGCTGGCGAGCCTGAAAGCGAAAAGTGGCGCGGGTGTGACGATTTACAGCGACGACTCCCGCCGGAACACCTACCTGGTGGTGCTGCCGAAGCAGGCACACGGTGTGGAAACCTACACGTCACAGGCCGGGAACACTGTAGTGAAATACACGGCGAAATAACCCCGTCAGAACGCCCTGAAACGCCTCAGCGCGTTTTTAACACCGAGGACGACCAAAACCATGACCGAGATGGAAAAACAGCTTCTGAGCGCCTTAGAGAGCTTACAGACAAGCTACGAGCAACAGCAGCAGGCATGGCAGGCCAGCTACAGCAGTTTGCAGCACATGTTCGAGACTACCTCGCAGGCGCTGGAACGCAGCGACAGGGTCTGTCAGCACTTGAGCAGTCAGGTGAACAACTTGCGCGATCAGGTCGAGAACTTGAGCTGCAACGTCAGCCGGTTAATGCGCTCGTGAAGCAGCACGAACACCAGATTCAGATGGAAAAAAAGCGGACCCGTTATCACGGCCTTTCAATTTAAGAGTCGTGTAAGTTGTTTTTAAGGTTTTTTTTAACTTGATATAAGATCTATGTAATGTATATTTATCTCAATTTTTAATTGAGGTAAAAAGTAAAAATGGCTAAGGGTGCTCAAGCAATTTCTAAAGAAATAAACGAGTTAATGAGAAAAAACGGGAATGAGTGCATTACCTTGAAGTGGGAGCAGTTCTACGAGATATGTGAAAGAGAAAGGCTTGCAGAAGTAGTCATGGAAAGAGTGTCAGAAAGCCTTAAAAAAA